>NZ_JBDOQU010000036.1:0-1135 GCF_039839375.1 Inquilinus sp. CAU 1745 | reverse complement strand
GGCAACTGTGTTGTCAGGCCCAGGCTTTACGGTCTCTGAGCATGGCGTTGAGGTGGGTGAGGAGCTTTCTGGCGACGGCGATGATGGCGACTTTCTTGGTGAGTGAGCGGCTGTAGACAGCGTCGTAGAAGGCTTTGTAGCGGGGGGTGTTCCTGATGGCGGCGATGGCGGCGACGTAGAGGGCTCTTCGGACGCGGCTTCGTCCGCCTGCGATGTGGCGTTTGCCGTTTCTGGCGCCGCTGTCACGGTTGAAGGGGGCGAGCCCGGCGAGGGCGGAGATTTTCCTGGCCGGGAGGGTTCCGAGTTCGGGCAGCAAGGTGAGGCAGGCGGCGGCGTTGACCGGTCCCATTCCCGGGGCGGTGCGCAGCAGGCGGTTGTCCTCGGCGGCGGCCTGGCTGGCGGCGATGCGGGTCTGGATCCGTCGGTCGAGGTCGGCGACCTGGCCGCTCAGGCAGGTTATGACGGCGTCGAGGGAGGCCTGGATGGCGGCGTCGCGGGGCTCCTTGTCGCAAAGCTCCTTGAGCCGGACCTTTTCGGCCTGGCGCATGGCGACGAGTTGGTCGCGGCGGCGGACCAGGGCGGTCAGGGCTTCACGTTCCGGGCAAGGCGGCGCGTCGGGGGCGGGCTGGAACGTGGCCCCGAGGTCGGCGAGCATGCGGGCGTCGAGCATGTCGGTCTTGGCGCGGCGGCCGCGGGCTTCGGCGAAGCGGCGGGCCGTCATCGGATTGATCCGGACGCCGGGCAGGCCGGCGGCGGCGAGGCCGTGACGGAGCGCCCGGTCGTAGTCGCCGGTCGCCTCATGGACGATGAAGACATCCCGTCCGGCGAGGCCGGCGAGGAAGCCGTCGACCGCGTCGCGGCGGTTGGCGACCCGTCTGACGGCGCCGTCAGACGGGTCGAAGAAGTCGAGATGGGCTTTGGCGATGTCGCATCCGACATAACAAGGGACTATGGTCATGGGGCCTGTTCCTGTGATGCGGGGTCCGAGCAACCGGCCCCGAGCAACTGTTCAGGTTGGTGCAAGACGAGCGGGAAGGGGCCAGGCCAGCATACGGTCTACCGATCGGGCGACCTCGAATCCAACGGCCTCCTTCCCGCTCCCATCATAGCAACCATCCAACACACAGGAATCCAT
>NZ_JBDOQU010000035.1:0-1327 GCF_039839375.1 Inquilinus sp. CAU 1745 | reverse complement strand
GTGAGCAACCGGGAACATAGTTGACGTTATAGACCGTTAGGATCGTTGACAGATTTCTGGTTTTGTTCTGCTTCACGGCGGCCCGGCCGGGCCGCCGTGAAGCGGCGCAATTTGTGGGTGCGTCGGTCGATGACGCCGAGCGGCAGGTCGGCGAAGCGGATGATCCAGTCGCCGGCGTCGGTTTCGGCGACGCCGACCGGCTCGCCGACCAGGACTTCGCTGACGAAGATGAGATCGCCGCCCCATCTGATCTCGCCGTTGCTCCGCACCCGTCGGACGGCGTGGTCAGCGTCGTAGTTCGGTTCGGCGCTGGACGCCGGATAGGGCCGGGGCGAGAGTGCGTAACGGCTGGCCGGCGTCGCCTGGCCCAGCGCCTCGTGCGGCCGGACATGGTTGAAGTCGTGCCGAAAGGCGTCGAACCGCCTCTGCTGCCGGGTGGCGTCGGCCGCTGGCGGCCGCGCCGTCTCCGCCTTCAAGGTCCCGTGCATCCGCTCGTGCCGGCCGTTCTGCTGCGGGCACCCCGGATCGGTCCGCTCCAGCCGGACGCCGAGCTTGACCCACTCGACCGAGAGCCGGCTCAGCCCGCCGGCCCCGCTGCCGGCGAAGGGCGGGCCGTTGTCGGACCGGATCGCCCGGGGCAGGCCATGCTCGCGGAACGCCGCCTCGACCACCGGCCGCACGCCCGCGGCGGTCGGTGCGACGATCCGGCAGTCGATCAGGAACCGGCTGTCGGCGTCGCTCAGGGTCAACGGATCGCAACGCGTCCCGTCCCTCGTCCTGAACCAGCCCTTGAAGTCGATGCACCATAGATCTCCCGGCGAGCGCACCGGCGCGAACGGGCGGGTCAAAGGCAACGCCGTCCGCCGACGCCGACGCGGCGCGCTCAGCCCTTCCCGCCGCAACAGGTCGCCGATTGTCGACGCCGCCGGCCAGGCCGCGCCGGGAACGGTGGCTTGCAGGAAAGCGCGCAGCTTCTTGGGACCCCAATTCGGCCGCGCGCAGCGCAGACGCACGATCTCTTGCGCCATACCATCGGCCATCGACCGTCCAGGCCGAACCGGCGCCCGCGAACGGGGCACCAGCCCAGCCGCCCCCTCCGAACGGTATCGACGCAGAAGCTCATACCCCCATTGCCGGCTGATCCCAAAACCCTCGCACACCGCCGACATGGCGCTCTCTTCCCTCAGGCACGCCGCTATGAAACGCAGCTTCTCGTCCATCACACAGGTCTCCTTGAACGGCATCGGCAAAGCCCTCCTTCGCCGACAAGAAAACCTGTCAACCATCTCTCCGGTCTATTCTGTCACCTATCTATCCGGTTCAGACC
>NZ_JBDOQU010000034.1:0-1329 GCF_039839375.1 Inquilinus sp. CAU 1745 | reverse complement strand
GGTCCAACCCGGATAGATAGGTGACAGTTTAGCCCGGCGACATGGGTGACAGGTCTCAGAGTGGTTGCAGGAGGTGCGGCCATGCCCTGGAGAGAGACCTGTGTGATGGATCAGCGGCTGAGATTTGTCTCGGCGTGCCTGGCGGGCGAGGAGAGCATGTCGGAGTTGTGCCGGCAGTATGGGATCAGCCGGAAGAACGGCGGCAAGTGGCTGAGGCGTTATCTCAGCGAAGGCGTTGTCGGCTTGCAGGACCGTTCACGGGCGCCGCATTCGAATGCGCGCTCGGTAGATGGCGAGGCGATCTCCGAGGTGCTGTCGGTGCGCCATCGCTATCCGAGCTGGGGGCCGCGCAAGGTCAAGGCCTGGCTGGAGGAGCGCCATCCCGACCAGGCCTGGCCGGCGGCGAGCACGATCGGCGAGCTGTTCGACCGGGCCGGACTGACGCGCCCGCGCAAGCGCCGGCGTCGGGTGCCGCCGCAGAGCGTGCCGCTGGCGGGTTGCGCGGCGCCCAACGATGTCTGGTGCGCCGACTTCAAGGGCTGGTTCCTGACCGGCGACGGCACCCATGTGGAGCCGTTCACGGTGAGCGACGGCTACAGCCGTTTCCTGATCCGCTGCCAGGCCGTGGCGCGCATCGATGAGGGCCATGTATGGCCGGCGCTGGAGGCGGCGTTCCGGGAGTATGGCCTGCCGCGGGCGCTGCGCTCGGACAATGGTCCGCCCTTCGCCAGTCGGGCCGCCGGCGGCCTGTCGCGCTTTGCAGTCAAGCTGATCAAGGCCGGTGTGCTGCCCGAGCGGATCGAGCCGGGCAAGCCGCAGCAGAACGGCCGCCACGAGCGCCTGCACCTGACGCTCAAGCAGGACACCGCGGCCCCGCCGGCCCGTAGCCTGGCCGAGCAGATCGACCGCTTCGAGCGATTCCGCGAGACCTACAACACCCAGCGGCCCCACGAAGCCCTCGGACAGCGCCCGCCGGCACGGGTCTACCTGCCGTCGCCCCGCCGCTTCGACGGCGTGCTGCGGTCGCCGGACTATCCCGATGAGGCCCGGATCCGCCGGGTGCGCTCCACCGGCGAGATCAAATGGCACGGCGACCTCGTCTTCCTCAGCGAAGCCCTGATCGGCGAACCGGTCGGCCTGCGTGAGATCGCCGAAGATGTCTGGCTGGTCAACTATGGCCCGATCGTCCTGGGCACGATGAAGGGGAGGCAAGGATTCATGCGCATGGGGTCTGGACGGCCGTCCAGACCCCATGCGCTACAGAACAAACCACAAAACCTGTAACCCATGTCTCCGGGCTAACTTGTCACCCCTCTTTCCGGTTGCTCA
>NZ_JBDOQU010000033.1:0-1334 GCF_039839375.1 Inquilinus sp. CAU 1745 | reverse complement strand
AATGTGCAACCGGGAACATTCCTGACAGTTAGTCCGGATACATTCCTGACAGTCAATCCGGCTGGGGTTCGTGAGCCGGTTTGGCGCGGGGCGGCCGCCCCGCGCCAAACCGGGCGGCTTTTCCTGTGGTTCGGTCGACGAGGACGACGGGCACCTCGGCGAAGCGGACCAGCCAATGGCCATCCTCACGTTCGCGAATGCCGACGGTTTCGCCGATCAGGGCTTCGGAGATGAAGACCATCGAACCTCGCCACTTGATCTCGCCGCTGGACCGGACCCGTCGCACCGCCTCGTCGGAGCCGTAGCAGGGCTCGTCAACGCGCTCAGAATAGGGCCGAGGCGAGGGGACATAGAACTGCCTTGGCTGACGCTGGCCGAGCGCCTCGTGCGGTCGTTCGTCGTTGAACTCGTGGCGGAACCCGTCGAATCGGCTCTGCTGCTCGGCCGGGGTTGCCGCCGGCCGGACGCAAGCCTCGGCCTTGAGGGTGCCGTGCATGCGCTCATGGCGGCCATTCTGCTGGGGCTGACCCGGATGGATCCGCTCCAGGCCAATGCCCATCTTCGCCCAGCGGGCCGACAGCCGGGTCAGCCCGCCGGCGCCGGTCGAGGCAAAGGGCGGCCCATTGTCGCTGCGGATGACCTTCGGCAAGCCATAGTCCCGAAACAGCCGCTCCATGACCGGCGCCACCGCCTCGGTGACCGGCGCGACGATGCGCAAGCCCAGCAGGTAGCGGCTGAAGGCGTCCGTCACCGTCAGCGGATCGCAGCGCTTCCCGTCGCCGGTCCTGAACCAACCCTTGAAGTCGATGCACCAGGCGTCGTTGGCCGCGGCTACCGCCGCGAACGGCTGCTCCACGCTCAGCGCCCGCCGGCGCCGCCGGCGCGGCTCGCTCAACCCCTCGCGCCGCAGGATATCGGCAACCGTGCTCGCCGACGGCCAAGCCGCCGACGGGGCTTCGGCCGCCAGGATCGCCAACAGCTTCTTGGGACCCCAGTACGGCTTGCGCCGGCGCGCCTCGATGATCCGCACCACCAGCGCCGCCGGCGTCGCCAGCCCGTGCCGGTGCGGCGCCCGCGAGCGCTCCTGCAGACCGGCGACCCCGTCCGCCTCGTAGCGGCGCTTCCAGACATACCCGGTCTCCCGGCTGATCCCATAGCGCTCGCAAAGCACCGTCATCGGCTCCTCTCCGCGCAGACAATCCGCCACGAACATCAACTTCTCATCCATCACTGACAGCTCTTTCCACGGCATCGGCAGGACCCTCCTGCCGGCCGGACTAACTGTCAGCAATGTATCTGGACAGAACTGTCAGGACTCTATCCGGGTCGGACCA
>NZ_JBDOQU010000032.1:0-1390 GCF_039839375.1 Inquilinus sp. CAU 1745 | reverse complement strand
CCGCATGGATGCTGGATCAAGTCCCATAGGCGCTAACTTATTGGTTGACGGGTCTGCTGTCGGGTGATTCGCTTGTGTTCATGAGCGAAGCATCTGGTTTGGACTGGGATGATGTGCTGGGCCGGCTTGACGGTCTGGTGGATCTTGAGGGGAGCGCGCGGTCGAGCGGGGCGCTGCGGCGGCGTCGGTTGATCCGCAGCGCGGACGTCCTGCTTCGGTTTTGCTTCGCCTACGTTCTGGGGCCGCTGTCGTTTCGCGGGGTGTCGGGCTGGGCGACGCAGAGCGGGCTGGCGGACCTGTCGGACGTGGCGGTGCTGAAGCGGTTGCGCAACAGCGCCGACTGGCTGGGTCATCTGGTGTCCCATGTGCTGGCGGCGCGCCATCCCGAGGCGGCGGCGGGGCTGGGAGATTGCCGGCTGGTGGCGGTCGACGCGACGACGGTGGCGCCGCCCGGCCCCAAGCGGGAGTATTTCCGGGTCCATACGGTGTTCGACCTGACCGGGTTGTGCTTCCGGACGGTCGAGATCAGCGACCGGCGGGAGGCTGAGCGGCTGGACCGGGGCGTGGTCCAGCCGGGCGAGGTCAGGATCGCCGACCGGGCGCACGCCAATGTCGCCGGCATGGCGGCGGTGCGCGCCGCCGGCGGCGACTTCCTGGTCCGGATGACGGCGCGTCAGCCGCGCCTGCTCGACGAGGTCGGAGATCCGCTCCACCGGCTGACGCTGTGCCGCGCCGCCGGCAAGGACGGCCTGCTCGACCGGCCGGTGACGGTCGCCGGCGGCGACAGGAAGCGGGGCCAGCGCCTGCCGGCCCGCCTGACCATCTGGCCGCTGCCGCCGGACGCCGCCGAGAAGGCCCGCGAGGCCGCCCGCCGCACCGCCCGGCGCACCGGCTACACCGCTTCGGAGGCCGCCATCGAGATGGCCGGATACCTCATGCTGCTGTCCTCCCTGCCGGTCGGGCAATGGCCTGCCGAACGCCTGCTCGCCGCCTATCGGCTGCGCTGGCAGGTCGAACTCGCCTTCAAGCGACTCAAGTCGATCGTCGGGCTCGAACGGCTCCGCGCCAAAGACCCGGACGTCGCAAGGGCCTGGATCAACACCGCCCTTCTCGCCTCGCTCCTTGCCGAACTCGACATGCCGGACCTCGATATCGAGGCGCCGGACTCTCTCCCCCGGGCCTCCCGGATTCGTCAAAACCCCTGAACGTCCCGATCTGGCGGCTCACCGCCATGGCCATCATCGCCATCGGCATCGCCGTCCTCCACCGGCCCATGCCCGCCAGACCAACACCAAGAACCCTCTACAGGCTCAGAGAACCCCCAAGAAAACGCCAAGCTTACGCCCACCTCATAGTAAGTTAGCGCCTATGGGATCAAGTCCAGCATGAC
>NZ_JBDOQU010000031.1:0-3191 GCF_039839375.1 Inquilinus sp. CAU 1745 | reverse complement strand
CTTGTGGGAGAGGGAGGGACCCGCGAAGCGGGAGGGTGAGGGGACTTTTACGCCCCCCTACAGCCCCAGCGCATCCTCCGCCGGCGTATAGGGCGTGCCCAGCGCCTCGGACACCTCCTTGTAGGTGACCTTCCCCTCATGCACGTTCAGCCCGCGCCGCAGATGGATGTCCTCGGCCAGCGCCCGGCGATAGCCCTTGTCGGCCAGCGCCAGCGCGAAGGGCAGGGTGGCGTTATTGAGCGCGACGGTGGATGTCCGCGCCACGCCGCCCGGCATGTTGGCGACGCAGTAATGCACCACGTCGTCGACCAGATAGGTCGGCTCGGCATGGGTCGTCGGTTTCGAGGTCTCGAAGCAGCCGCCCTGGTCGATGGCGACGTCCACCACCACCGAGCCGGGATTCATCCGGCCGATCATCTCCCGCGTCACCAGCTTGGGGGCCGACGCGCCGGGCACCAGCACGCCGCCGATCACCAGGTCCGCACCGGTCACATGCTCCTCGATCGCGTCGACGGTCGAATAGATCGTGTTCAGCATCGCGCCGAACTGCAGATCCAGCTCCTTCAGGCGCGGCAGCGACTTGTCGATCACGGTCACATGGGCCTCCATGCCCATCGCCATGCGCGCCGCGTTGGTGCCGACGACGCCGCCGCCCAGCACCACCACCTTCGCCGCCGGCACGCCCGGAACGCCGCCCAGCAGCACGCCGCGCCCGCCCTGGCTCTTCTCCAGGCAGTGCGCGCCGGCCTGGATCGACATGCGGCCGGCGACCTCGCTCATCGGCGCCAGCAGCGGCAGGCCGCCGCGCGCATCGGTCACCGTCTCGTAGGCGACGCAGACCGCGTCGGATTCCACCAGCAGCCGCGCCTGTTCGGGATCGGGCGCCAGATGCAGGTAGGTGAACAGGATCTGGCCCTCGCGCAGGCGGCGGCATTCCACCGGCTGCGGCTCCTTCACCTTCACCACCATGTCGGCGCGGGCGAATACGTCCTCGGCCGTCGGCACGATCTCCGCTCCGGCGGCGCGGTAGAGCTCGTCGCCGAAATCGATCGCGGCGCCGGCGCCGCTCTCGACGATCACCGAATGGCCATGATGGACAAGCTCGCGGACCGAACTCGGGGTCAGGCCGACCCGGTATTCGTGCGTCTTGATTTCCTTCGGCACGCCAACAAGCATGTTTCCCCCTGATCCGTTTGATCGTTGATCCGGCGGTTCCGGTAGCGTCCGCCGGCTGGCGCTTTCTTAGCCGAAACGCCGGCCGAAGAATATGGGGCGCGAGAAGGGGGAGGGCATTCCGGATGCAATGCGGACCCGCAAGCCGCCTTCCGTGGCATCTGCGGTCGAGGTTTCCGCAGAATGGATTATCTTCGGAATCGCGTGGGGAAGAGGTCAGAGACGCGCTTCAGCCTGCTTGTTTGCGGATCGTGTTGATAGCCGGTGATGGCGCTGTCGCTCAGCCTATGGTTTCAAGATCGGTCTGGCTGAATTCGCCGCCCGTCGCCAGGATCGGCACGCGATAATATTTCGCACAGGCATAGTGCAGGCAGTCACCAAGGTTCAGGCCGCGCCGGCCGGATCGATAGCGATGCGCGGCGGAGAGAGCGAGGCTGGTCGCCTCGGGGGCGGGCGGCAGGTCGCGCACCTCGATGTCGCGTTCTTCAAGAAAGTCGCGGATCAGCGGCTCGACCGCCTTGACGGAAAGATCGAATTTGTCCAGGCGGGCGAGCGCCAGCGCCGCTTCCAGCACGGCTATCGGCGATGTCATCGGCATGTCGGCGGAAGCCAGCGCCTTTGAAACGCGGCCCGCCTCCGGCTCATCGGAAAGCAGGGCGATAATCGCGCAGGCGTCGACGAACATCAGTCGTCCGCCCGTCCGGAATCATGGCCCCGCTCGTCGCCCCACAAATCGTCGAACACGGCGCCGGGTAGCGGTTTGCGAGCCCTTCCGGCAAGGACGATGTGGTGTTTCTCGCGCAGGCGCGCCGCCGTTTCCAGAGGCGTTTCCGCCGCGCGCCGCCGTGTGATGGCTTCCTTCATGGCGATGACGATAGCGTCCGTGATGCCGACGCCCGCCATCTCCGCGAATTTGCGCGTCAGCGCATCGGCTTCCGGATTGTTGACATTGATGGGCATGGCCGGCCTCAATGTAGATGTTTCAATGTAGAGATCTACATCAACACGTATTGCTCTTCAAGATGCCTTGTCGACGCTCCTGAAAAGAGAGAAGGATGGAAACAAGATGAAGGTCAAACGTATCGTCGCCAACATCGCGACGCAGGACGTCGAAGCCGCGCGCCGCTTCTATGGCGAATTGCTGGGGCTCGACCTCCTGATGGATTTCGGCTGGATCGCGACCTACGGCTCGGGAGAGACGATGTCCGTCCAGCTCAGCGTCATGTCCGAAGGCGGCTCCGGTACGCCCGTCCCCGATTTGTCGGTAGAGGTCGACGATCTCGACGCCGCGCTCGACCGGATGAAGGCGGCCGGCGTGCCCCTGGAATATGGCCCGGCGGAGGAGCCGTGGGGCGTCCGCCGCTTCTATGTGCGTGACCCGTTCGGCCGGCTGGTCAACATCCTCGTCCATCTCTGAGGCCGCTCCGCCATGACGACGTACGTAGCCCTTCTCTACAGCATCACCCTCGGGCAGGGACGGCGGGTGGTGATGGCGGACCTCCGCGCGATGGCGGTCGGCCTCGGCCTCCGCAACCCGCGCACCCTGATCGCCACCGGCAATCTGGTCTTCGAGGCGGAGGGGACGAATCCAGATGATCTCACCACCCGCCTTGAGACGGCGTTCGAGAAGAATTTCGGCCGCCATGTCGACATCATCGTCCGCGACGCCGCCGGCTGGCAAGCGCTGGTCGCCGGCAACCCGTTCCCGAAGGAATCCGAAACCGACGCCGGCCATGTCATCGCCCAGGTGATGCGCCGCCCCGTCGCGGCCGAAGCCGTCGCGGCGCTGGAGCCATACCTGGCGAACGGGGAGAAGATGAAGGCGGTGGGCGGCGACCTCTGGATCCATTTCGCCCGCGACATCGGCCATTCGAAGCTCGCCGCCGCCATCACCCCCAAACGCCTCGGCGCCCCCGGCACCGCCCGCAACTGGAACACGGTCCGCCGGCTGGGAGAGATGGTGGGGTGACCTTCGCCCTGAGGGGCGAGGCTCAGCGACTTCACCCTCTCCTGCTTGC
>NZ_JBDOQU010000030.1:2500-5928 GCF_039839375.1 Inquilinus sp. CAU 1745 | reverse complement strand
TGGTTGCGGGGACAGGATTTGAACCTGTGACCTTCAGGTTATGAGCCTGACGAGCTACCGGGCTGCTCCACCCCGCGTTGGTGCTCTTGGCATGGGCCCCGGCTTTCGCCGGGGTGTAACGTCGACCTTGCGGTTCGCTTTGCTCACCGGGTCTTTGTAACAGTTATGAGCCTGGGCGGGCTACCGGGCTGCTCCACCCCGCGTTGGTGGGTGTTGAGTTGGTGGTGAGGAGGGTGCGGGATGTGGTCCTGGCTTTGGAAGACCTGGCGGCGACCTACTCTCCCACGTCTTGAGACGCAGTACCATTGGCGCGGAGGGATTTCACGGCCGAGTTCGGGATGGGATCGGGTGTTGAGGCCCTCGCCATGACCACCAGGTCGTCCAAAGCCGGGACCGGCCGCTGTCCCCTTGGGAGAGAAGGCGGCGGTTCCCGCTGTTTCTTGTGATCCGTTACGGACGATGCGTTGTTTGTGGGCGCCCCTTTTGGGGGCTTTTCATGTGTCTGGGTCTTGCCGCCGCGCATGAGACGCCCGACCGTTGCCGGCCGAGGCGATGCGCTTTGAGATCAAGCCGATCGAGCGATTAGTACCGGTTAGCTTCACGCATTGCTGCGCTTCCACACCCGGCCTATCGACGTGGTGGTCTGCCACGGCTCTGATAGGGAATACTGGTTTTGAGGGGGGCTTCCCGCTTAGATGCTTTCAGCGGTTATCCTGTCCGCACATAGCTACCCGGCGATGCGACTGGCGTCACAACCGGTACACCAGAGGTGCGTCCATCCCGGTCCTCTCGTACTAGGGACAGCTCCTCTCAATATTCCAACACCCACGGTAGATAGGGACCGAACTGTCTCACGACGTTCTAAACCCAGCTCACGTACCACTTTAATCGGCGAACAGCCGAACCCTTGGGACCTGCTCCAGCCCCAGGATGTGATGAGCCGACATCGAGGTGCCAAACACCCCCGTCGATGTGGACTCTTGGGGGGTATCAGCCTGTTATCCCCGGCGTACCTTTTATCCGTTGAGCGATGGCCCTTCCACGCGGGACCACCGGATCACTATGACCGACTTTCGTCTCTGCTCGAACCGTCGCTCTCGCAGTCAGGCAGGCTTATGCCATTGCACTCGTCAGCTGATTTCCGACCAGCTTGAGCCTACCATCGCGCGCCTCCGTTACTCTTTGGGAGGCGACCGCCCCAGTCAAACTACCCGCCATGCAGGGTCCCGGAACCCGCTTCAGGGTCCGCGGTTAGACACCAAGAACAACAAGGGCGGTATTTCAAGGGTGGCTCCACGCAAGCTGGCGCCTGCGCTTCAAAGCCTCCCGCCTATCCTACACATGTCATTCCTAATGCCACTGCAAAGCTGTAGTAAAGGTGCACGGGGTCTTTCCGTCTAGCCGCGGGTACTCCGCATCTTCACGGAGAATTCAATTTCGCTGAGTCGATGTTGGAGACAGTGGGGAAGTCGTTACGCCATTCGTGCAGGTCGGAACTTACCCGACAAGGAATTTCGCTACCTTAGGACCGTTATAGTTACGGCCGCCGTTTACCGGGGCTTCAGTTCGGAGCTTGCACCCCTCCCTTTAACCTTCCGGCACCGGGCAGGCGTCAGACCCTATACGTCGTCTTGGAAGACTTCGCAGAGCCCTGTGTTTTTAGTAAACAGTCGCCACCCCCTGGTCTGTGCCCCCCGCCCCTGGTTGCCCAAGGACGGGGCCCCCTTCTCCCGAAGTTACGGGGGCAATTTGCCGAGTTCCTTCAACATCGTTCTCTCAAGCGCCTTGGTATGCTCTACCAGTCCACCTGTGTCGGTTTGGGGTACGGTCTATATGGCGGGGCTATTTCCTGGAAGTCCTTGGCCGCACCCCCAATCCGATAAGGGGATACGACGTCCAGCCTTCGTCACCTCCGCCAGGCCCAGGAATATTAACCTGGTTCCCATCGACTACGCCTTTCGGCCTCGCCTTAGGGGCCGGCTCACCCTGCGTGGATTAACCTTGCGCAGGAACCCTTGGACTTTCGGCGACAGTGTTTCTCGCACTGTTTGTCGCTACTCATGTCAGCATTCTCACTTCCGATGCCTCCAGCCACCCTCGCGGGTAACCTTCGCAGGCCTACGGAACGCTCCGCTACCACTCCCCCTCCGCAAGGGAAGGAGAATCCACAGCTTCGGTGCACGGCTTGAGCCCCGATACATCTTCGGCGCAGGACGGCTTGACCAGTGAGCTATTACGCTTTCTTTAAAGGATGGCTGCTTCTAAGCCAACCTCCTGGTTGTCTGGGCTATCCCACATCCTTTCCCACTTAGCCGTGACTTGGGGACCTTAGCTGGTGGTCTGGGTTGTTTCCCTCTTGTCCACGGACGTTAGCACCCATGGACTGTCTGCCGGACTAAACTCACCGGTATTCGGAGTTTGGTTAGGTTTGGTAAGCCGCGAGGCCCCCTAGCCCATCCAGTGCTCTACCCCCGGTGGTCATCATCCGACGCGCTACCTCAATAGCTTTCGCGGAGAACCAGCTATTTCCGAGTTTGATTGGCCTTTCACCCCTAGCCACAGGTCATCCCCGTCTTTTTCAACAGACGTGGGTTCGGTCCTCCAGCACGTTTTACCGTGCCTTCAACCTGCCCATGGCTAGATCACCCGGTTTCGGGTCTAATGCATGCAACTCATTCGCCCTATTAAGACTCGCTTTCGCTGCGCCTTCGCCTATCGGCTTAAGCTTGCTGCATACACTAAGTCGCTGACCCATTATACAAAAGGTACGCCGTCACCCGATTGCTCAGGCTCCGACTGATTGTAGGCATCCGGTTTCAGGTTCTGTTTCACTCCCCTCGTCGGGGTGCTTTTCACCTTTCCCTCACGGTACTGGTGCACTATCGGTCACTGAGGAGTACTTAGGCTTGGAGGGTGGTCCCCCCACATTCAGACAGGGTTTCACGTGCCCCGCCCTACTCGAGGACCATGCTCTTTTCTACCCGTACGGGGCTATCACCCGCTTTGGCCCGACTTTCCAGACGGTTCCGGTTCTTAAAGCATGGCCACTGGCCTGGTCCGCGTTCGCTCGCCACTACTAGCGGAGTCTCGGTTGATGTCCTTTCCTCCGGGTACTTAGATGTTTCAGTTCCCCGGGTTCGCCTCCCGCACCTATGGATTCAGTGCGGGATCACCTTAACGGTGGGGTTTCCCCATTCGGATATCTTCGGATCAAAGTTTGCTCGCAACTCCCCGAAGCTTTTCGCAGCGTGCCACGTCCTTCATCGCCTCTCAGTGCCAAGGCATCCACCAGATGCCCTTAGACGCTTGATCTCAGCGACGCCTCTAAAAGACGCCCCATGCGCGGAAGCAAAACCCCCACACACAAAGCCCCTCTCAAGGCGCCCACAGCATCGTCCAAAGAACCTCGACAGACCCGCTCAACCGGT